>JAQWRY010000026.1 GCA_029243485.1 Candidatus Binatia bacterium
CCCGGTACTTCCCGCGCCAGACGTAGAACAGAGAACGAGGAATTCCGAAGTACCGGCAGGTCAGACGGATGTTTCCACTCTGGTCTGCGTGCTCGAGGACCCGCAGCTTGCGGCGAATCTCCCGCTCCTCATTGGACAGGACCGACCTCCTCTAGGCTTAGGGGTGAAACTCATACACCCGATTGTCCTAAGAGGTCTGTAATTCCTACATCCTGGTGAGTCTCCACTTGCTCACGGCAGGCCGATGTAGCGTCGCGACCCCGGCGGAAACCAACGCAGGTATGTCAGGCCCAGGCAGAGCAGGTCGCGCGGGTCCATGGGTCGCGACAGACGCATCGCTTTTAGGAAGTAGGTGCGAGCGGCTTGCCACTGTTTTGCGCGCAAATACTCTTGTCCCTTCCATGCGTAGGCACTGCCCTCCGTCATCCGCCGCAAGCTTGCCAAATGCTCCGGTCGAAAATGGTCGAGGACACCGGGCAATACGTAAATTGCGCGTATGGCGGGTAGGATTTCGTCGATGTTGACAGTGTGGTTACCCGTGTTTGCGAGATTTCTCGCCATACTGTTTGCAAGGATGCGATACTCGACCACCGGGCCGGCGCCGACATAGGCGAACTGGTAGGATGCTGCGATTTCACACAGCAACACCCAGTCGATCGCTCGCCGGATGTTTAGGTGGAGGGCTGTTGAATGTTCCAAGCATTCGGAACGAATGCAGGCTTGCCCCGGTGTGGAAAGGAAATTCCGCGTCAATAATGGGCGTAAGACATCGCCGCTCGGATGTGGGTTGAGTAACGCTCCACGTCGGCTGCCAAAAACCGCCCCTTTGCTGCCCATCAAAATCCGGTCACCATACAAAAGACCGACTTTCGGTTGCGTCTCAAGTCCGTGTTGATAGCGCTCAATGGTATCGGGCCGAAGCCGGTCGTCGCTGTCCAGGAACACGACGGCGTTGCCGTGACAGCTTGCAAATCCCGCCTTGCGTGCGACCATCACTCCCGAGTTTTCCTGCGACATGACACGCAGGCGAGGATCCATGATAGCTTGGGCCTGTTTTAGGGTGCCATCGGTGGAGCCATCGTCAACCACAATGATTTCCAAATCTCTGTGGGTCTGCCCGATTGCACTAAGTATTGCATCGGCGATGTAGGATTCGCAGTTGAAGGCCGGAATGATGATGCTAAAGCGCATGGGGTTAGTTAGCTTGACTGCGACGATATTAGGTACCGAAACTAGTCGGTTCGTATTCCGCTGAATTTGCGCTGCAGATTGACGCGATCGGCTTGCCATCCACATCCGGCAATTCAACATCAAGCAGGGCGGCGATGGTAGGCGCAAAGTCTGTCACCGCCACGGAGCCGGCAAGTTCGCAGGCAGCGATGCCGGGGCCGTGCGCGAAAAACTTGCCCGGATTGCGATGGTCGCCCGTGCGCACACCACCATATTCGCGTTCCAGTGTGCCTATTTTTTCAGATGCCACCTTACGAACCGGTGCCCCGCGATCCCAGCGGATCAACAGATCGGGGAGGCCACCTTGGTATTCGCCAGGAAAGTCCTCTGCTGTCCGCACGACTTCGCGAACCAATGGCCTGCCAGTCTCCACATTGATAATCTCTGTGAGATCGGATTCGAGCGAATCGCAGAAGGTGTGGAATTCGGCGCCCGGTTGAATGATTCCGTTTGGTTCGCGGCCGATCAAATTGACACGAATACCGGCGCAATTGTCATTGGTTGGAACAAGAAAACACTTCCGTGTACTGCGGCCGCGACCGGCCAAAGCGTCATAAATACGATCGGAGGTCGACATGAGGCGGGAACGGAGGAGGGCGGGCAGCTTTTGCCAGAGCGCTTGCAGCTTTCTGAGCTTGCCCGCGCCAGCGTCGGTGGTGATGCCTTCCCGCCGCCGCAGGATTTCATCCAGCATGAACGTGCCGTCGTAGTGTGCTCCCATGCCGTGACTTGCAAGTACGATCACGGTCGCCTCTGGTCCGGCTGCAGAGAGGATTCTTCCGAGGCCTTCATCAATTGCCGCGTAGACATCACGTAATGGATTGCCGCCGATTGTCTCCAGAAAGTTGGCGTCATGATGAGGATGTAATGGATCATGCAGGGACCAGAACTGGTGTCCCGCGCAATGCGAGTCGCCATAGGCCGTCGCGAACAGATCCCAGGAACCACGCGCTAACAGGTGCAGTATCATGTCTGTTTTCCGCTGGATTCGCACAATGAGTTTATCGCGGAGTCCGGCAACACCTTCCTTGCTCCGCATCGCAAGGTCGCAGAGCCCCACCGGATCCCCGCCAAAGCGAGCGGTAAGTTGTGGCAAAAGTGTGGCGGGTGAACTGCATGGTGGCCCGTCGGGATCGTGCAAACCCCAGTCGGTCAGCTGTATCCCCGATTCGAGTTGCACCAGCGGCGCTTTGGGTAAATCGATGACAGCTACCTTGCGAGCATGGCGATCCAGGTGGCTCCAGAAAGGCGCCATCGGTAGTCGGTTTGCGGGGAAGTGCGCGCTTCTATAGGTGCCGGGCTCAAGCTGACGATAGAAATACCGGCCGTGACGGCCTGGCTGGAAACCGGTATGGAAAGACGGCCAGACACTGCCCGTGTAGATGCCGGTCGGATTGACCGTGGCACCATGAAGCGAGTTCCGTGACATTGCCGCCAGGGATGGCATTGCGCCCGACTCCGTCCATGACTGGAGGAGGCTGGAATCGGCGGCATCAAGGCCGATGAATATGACGCGGGCCAGTGATTTCATCATTGCGAGGATAATAGACGCGATTTCAAGTTCAATGCTGTTTGCCATGAATTCAGGGCTTTTGCCCGCGGGCGATAGGCGCGATGAAGAGCCTATTTGCCCAGATCGACGGGTAGTCGCTCTTTGCACGTCGTCAGCTGAATCGGGGTCTTTTGGGTCGATTTCTTAGAAACGCTTCCGGTGACCTGCTCTGAGGTTTTCGTGCCAGCCGAGACATGAGAATCTGCCTCTCCGGCATCCCGATGGCCGCGGTCCGGTCGAGTGTCCCGGAACCCCACGTCACGAAAGCCCTCCCTCGATCGCCAGCAACTCGTGGAGGTCCTGCACCTGCACCGGCCGCGGCTCCGCCGCACGATCTTCGGCCGGCGCCTCGTACGGCGTGTCCTCCTCGACGTCGTCACCTCCGTCCATCGGCCGACAGAAGGCCGTCATCGCCTCGTTGCCGCGAAGATCGTCCGAGTAGCCACTGAGGACGCACAGCTCTTCCCCGTGGCAATCAAGTTTCGCGCGACACGCGACGTTCTTCTCGGGAACGCAGTGATCGAGCACGCACGCCTCGCCGACGGCGCATTCACCGTCGGCCACGCAAGCGCCGCACGCCCCGTCCACGCATGCCATCCCAAGGCCGCAGCGCGAGGTCGTATCGCACGCCGCCTGCAACGACTCGTCGACCAGCATGCCCTCCCACTCGCCGCCCGCCCGCGGGAAGTAGCGTGGACCCGGGATCGTGCGGCTCTCGAATCCTCTCGCGGCCAGCTCGTCGATCACCGGCTCGGGAGCCTCCGCGGCCGCGGCTACGATCTGCGCGTCGGCCGGAACACCTTCCGCGTAGACCACTGCCGCCGTCTCACGTGCGAGCCCGGTCGAGGGAGCCGCGTCGCGTGGCGCTTCGGTGGTCACCGCCGCCGACAAACCGACCTGCAGGAGAGCGAACATTCCCAGGCCGGTCAGAGCCCCACACACAGCGACCGCAATACCGAACAGGCCGCTTCGCGGCGGCGTTTCCTCGTTGTTCTTCTTCATCATCCCATCTCCAGGCGGGCGGGCCGGCGCTCGGAGCCCCGAGCCCCGGCCGCCCACATCGCTGGCCGGATCAGTCTCCGACCGGGCTGCAGTTGTTGGTGAAGTTCGAGCTGGTGCTCGAGCCCGTGAGACCTTCAATGTGCGCGCGAAAGTCACGCGCCGAGCGCCCATCTCGATCGTCGAGCGAGGTGCCCCACCAGTTCCACGGCTCGTCGACAGCACGATTGCTGCTGCCATTGTTGAACCGCGCCAGAGTGTCGAAGAAGCGAGAGAACCCGATCGTATTGCCGTCGTTCGTCTCGTTCACCGAGTCATAGAGATCACGAAGGTAGCGGTTCGCCGTACGCGGCTGACGACTCTCGCCAGTCACACAGCTGCCCGAGCCCGTGCTCGTCTCGATGCTCGTCGAAGACCCACACACGCCGGCCGAGTTGCACGAGGTCGGCTGCGGGCTGGCGGCCCAGTAGATCGCCCGATCGCCAAAGAACGTCGCGACCGCCTCTTCGAAGCCGGCACATCCCCACTCACTCGAGGTCATGTTCCAGCCAGCGTTGCCGCCGAACGTATAGTCGACACACGCCCGACGCGCCTTGCTGAGATAGGAGGCGATGTGCCCCATCTCGTGCATCACGCGCGCCTGCGGCCGATACGCCGAACCCGACGAATCGATGATGATCCGCTTGTTCGGTCCGCTCGCGCAGCTGGTCGGGCACGTCGTGCTGTCGTACGCGCGGATCTCGATGCCGTTGAAGCTATTGCGCATCCGGTTGGACGAGTTCAGAGAGTCCCGCCACATCCGGACGGCACCGTCGTAGAGGTTCGCCAACGCATGCGGCGAGGACGAGTTGCCCCACGTACGAGTACCGAGACTCTGTCGATTGCTCGACGTCGTACCAGCTGTGATGTTCGACCACGGCGTCCAGAAGACCCACCGACCGCCCGAAGACGTTTTCAGCGCGAAACGTCCGTCGCGGTGCTCGCCGTACCACTCGATCCGAGCCCGCCCCAGCGACTGCCAAGGCCAGAGGAACTTGTACCAGCTGATCTGGTAGTCGCCGTTGCTGTTGGTCGTCCCCTGGCCGATCACGCCGCCGCTTTCGGCCACGAGATAGACCTTCACGTCACGCACGCGTGAGTTGATGTTGTAGTCCGCCTGCCGATAGCGCGCGGCAGTACAGGTTCGGCTGCTCGGGCAGTAGTTGCCCTGGTTCTGATAGAACCGGAGTCGTCCGTTGACCACTCCGCTGGCCGCCTCCGCGGCTGCAGTCATGGTAAAGAACGCCAGCGCCCCAAAGAGGAGCACGCGCATCGTCGCCTTCGTTCGCGTCTTCATCGTCAGTATCCCCCATTCGCGTAGGAGTATTCGAGCCACTCCTCGTCGCTGAGAAGCACCGCTTCGCCATCCACGACGGCGATGCCCTGCTCCATGATGTCGTCGGCCGACTCGTCACCCGCTCGGCCCACGAGAGTCACGCGCACGAGGTAGAAGCCCTCGCCCAGGCTGTCCGGAAGCTCGATCTCGACCGGCGCGGATTCGCCCGCTGGCACGGAGAAGACCGGAGCGCCCACCGGCGATTCGATCTCGAAGCCAAACTCGTCGACGAGCTCGACCGCATACTTCACGATGGCCTCGCTCTCGAAGCGACTGCGGACACCGAGCTGCAGTGCAGCATCCGGGCCGAGGTCGAGACTGGCACGCTCGTCGCGCTCGATAAGGAGTCGGCTCTCGAGCTCGTGACCGAACTCGGCCTGCGGCATCGCCGCGACGGCCGAGGTGCCTTGCACGGACACCGAGACGGGTTCCGGCTGGACCACACCGGACAACGCGGTCGCCGAAACGAACGTGAACGCGGCCGCAACTGTGAAAGATGGAATACCCCTTAGGAGCATTCTCGTTACAGATCGCATGGCTCTCCCCCTTTGGGTTTCGCGACGCGCCGGCATGGCGCGCGCAAGGGGGAAAGAGCAACGGCCGTGCCGCGCGCAGGAGTTGCTGCCTGGGCGACGTTCCTTCGCCAATCGCATCGAGAGGTATGCGACGGCGCAAACTAATCTTGACGCTGCGCCACGATCGCTTAGCGGACGACGGCGTGCACCGCGAAACGAAAACGGGGGAGCGCCGCGTCCAACGACGCGACGCTCCCCCGGAGTGCAACAGCTATGTGCGGATCGTAGCTACTGACACTGAGCACCCGGCAACGTGCCCGGCAGGCCTCCGTTCTGCTGGATCCAGAGGCTGTCGTCGTCGTTCACATGGTAAGGATCGACGCTCCTGAAATCGCCGTCTTCGTTCTTCTTCTTCACCTGAAAGTGCAGATGCGGCGCCGACGACATGCCCGAGCTCCCGATAAAAGCCAACGGGTCGCCGCAAGAGACCGGCTGGCCCTCGATGACCTCGATGCTGCCGTCCATCAAGTGGTAGTACTGGGAGATCGTCCCATCGGGATGACAGATGTCGACACGATTCGCCGTGGTGACCGAAGTGCTGTCGGGCGTGTCGGGGTTCGGGCAGATCACCTCCATGAACGTGTCTGAGAAGGCATCGAGATCGACCTCACAGCGGTCGAAGTTTCCATCGACGACCTTCATCACTCGACCTGAGGCGGCCGCCCGGGCGTGGACGTTCGCGTTGTCCATTGCGAGGAAGTGTCCCGCCAGCATGAAGTCGGTCCCCTTGTGCGGATCGTAGCAAAGGTGCCAGCCGTCGTAGCTCTCGCAGTCGAGCTTGTCCGTGCCGGGGCCCTCTTTGTGATCGACGTGGATGACGAGGGGCTCGGGAAGAATCGGGTGCGGGAACAGCGGGCCGTACTCGTCATGAACCGGCATCGCGAACTTGGTCTCGTCGGTGAACTGACTCGGGTGGAAGTAGTCCTCCGGGCAACGGTTGCCGAAATCCTCAGGAACCTCCGGCTCGGGAATCTGAACGTCGAACGGATCTTCGCAGCCGTCTTCGCTCGGAACCCAGACCGGAACACCGTTCACCTCGATCTCGACCATCATCACGCACTGGATCTCGGGAATCTCCGGATCCGACTCGTCCTCGGTCGGCACGTCGAGCGGCTCGTTCGGGCAATCGTCGCCGATGAAGTAGCGGTTCCCCAGACGATCGACCTCGACGAGGCAGTCCTCGAGATCGAAGCGGATCTCCGGCACGGTCGTCGGCGGCTTCAGGTCCTTGCAGTCTTTTCCCCGAATCCGCCACTTCCCGCGGCGATTCCTGTAAGCACGACAACGGATCTTCTTCGGGCTCACGATGTCGGCGAGGGTCGGAATCTCGATTCCCGGAACCGTCAGACCCGGGTGCTCGAGCGTCACGCCGCCGCGCAGGTCCGTCTTCCCACCCTTGCCGCCCAGACCGGGCGCGAGACGCGCGTCCTCGAGCGTCAGTCCGCCGCGGACGTCCGTCTTCCCACCCTTGCCGGGTAGATCGAGCACGAACTTCTTGCCGGGGAACTTCGGAGACTCGCCGTTGAACGACGCCTTCCCGCGAAACCCGGTACCCGTCATCCCCGCGTGAGCGACGACGCCTGAAGCGACCAAAGTGAGCGCTGCGACCAGCGCGCCGAACACAACTGCAGACCTGTTCATCAGATTCTCCCTCTTTCGGTTAGCGCTGGATGGCCAGCACGAGAGGGGAATTGCAGAACCCGTGCCAGCCAGCGGGATTCGCGGAAATACCCACCGGCCGGACCGAATCTCAGGCAGCGACGCCGCGTGTGCGCGCGGGCCGCAAAGTCGCGTATGCGCCGCCCGGTCTCTGCTTAGCGGCGTAGCGTAGACGCGGGACGACGGCCGCGAACGACGTCACTCCGGATCAGGAAGAGGCTCGAGCCCGTCCTCGACCGGCCGTCCATGAGGCAGAAAGAGGCGCACGCATACGTCCGGTAAGGCGCCGTTAGGTCGGATTGGAGCCAAAAAGGGGCTTCATGTCGGCTATCCGCGGGGTGCGCGGTAGTTCCAGCGCGCGTGTGCGCAACGACCGGACGGCGCTGCGGGATGGCAGCTCCCGATCGGACTGAGCGGGCTGTTTCAACAGGCGCTCGACTCTCTCTTGCTGCAGCCTGTGCCCCAACTTCGAACGCTGGTACGGTCCGCCATGCCCAAGAAGGAACCAGTCCCGATCAAGTTCCCGCCGAGCAAAGACCTGGCGCGCCGTTTCGCCCGGGTCGTTCGGCTCGCCAAGAAGCTCCCGGGGGTCGAAGAGAGCCGATCGTACGGCACGCCTTCACTCAAGGTGAAGACCAAGGTCCTCGCGCGCCTCCGGTCCGAGGCCGAGGGCGGACTCGCCCTGCTCTGCGATTTCGAGGAGCGCCAGATCTTGACGGAAGCCGAGCCCGAGACCTTCTACATCACCGACCACTACGCCGAGTGGCCCATGGTGCTGATCAACCTCACGAAAGTCTCGTGAGACATGATGCCCGACCTGCTCGAGCAGGGCTGGCGCCAGGCCGCGACACCGAAGCTGATCAAAGAGCTCGACCAGGCCTGAGCCCCGCGGATAGCCGACATGAAGCCCCTTTTTGGCTCCAATCCGACCTAACGGCGCCTTACCGGACGTATGCGTGCGCCTCTTTCTGCCTCATGGACGGCCTGGCCCGAGACGCGGATAGAGAAAGCTATCAATGAGCGTCGTGATGAGATTGCCATCGCGATCTCTGCCGCTCCCCGTCTTAAGCGCTGCCAATACTGCGCGACCAAGGCTCAGGTTCTTGATCCGCTGACTTGCCCACTCTGCGCCGATTTGCGAACAAGGAATACCCCAGACCTTCTCGGTGTAGGTCTTGAAGAACACTTCAAACAGGCGCCTCCCAGATCGCTTCACCACCCAGTCTTCAAAGGTCTTGTCGGCAGCCGATGCAAACAGGCGCGCATGCGCGTAGCTCCCTACAACTCGCACCGACTCAACGACACCCAAGCCACGAAGAGCATTGACGCGCCGCAGCGGGTAATGGAAGAAGCTATTATTATAGAGGATCCTGGAGAGCCGGTGGCGCTGCAACAACTCGTCGCCCATCAACTCCTGCCAAACCTGCTCAACTTTCTTCATCTTGCTGAAGAAGCGGTGCCCACCGATATCAAACCGGTAGCCGCGATAATTCACGGTCCGGCTGATCCCCCCGACGGCATGCGTACTCTCCAGAACGTGCGCACCGTGACCAAGGCGCGTCAATTTATCCGCAGCAGTCAGACCGGCTGGACCGGCTCCAATAATCAGCGTATCAGGCAAAGTAGTCTGCGATTCAGGCGGGGCGAGTAGCGATATCTAGAGTCTATTTTAGTATCGCCCTGTATCCACGAACAGCTACACATGGACCGATAGTTCTTGAACGCCATTTCGTAATGAGATTATTGCTCCAGCATTCACAGGCGGGCTGACGCAACCAGCACAGCCACAACTTCAGGAGCGCTGAGTCCTCCGTCAGGCAAAAACACCCTCAGGGAATCCGCCGAGACCCTCATGCCATCGGCCCGTTGCTATGGCGCGCGCTTATATTTGGACGCGACAATCGTCCCCGGTGCACTTTCGCGCCAAACGCAAACCGCATCCAGCGGGACAACATAAGGTAGAACGAGCCCATGGAAATAGTAGTGGTCATCCCAGCCTTCGAAGCTGCTCAACTACTGCCCCTTTCCGTTGCCGCCTGGCGTCGACAGTGCGACCGGATCATCGTGGTAGATCCAGGCTCCACAGATGCAACAGCATCCGTTGCCAAATCGCTCGGCGCAGAGGTCATGGTGCTAGGACACCGTGGCGGACCTGCCGAGGCTCGTAATGCTGGCGTGAAAGCCGCGAGCGGATCTACAGTTGTCGTTTTTTCCGACGCAGATTGCGTCCCAGCAGACGACGCTTACACCCGCGTCCAGGAGGCCTTCCGCGCTTCACCGAGCCTTGTCTCGCTGACAGGATCGTATGACGCGTTCCCCGCTGCTCGAAATTTTGCATCGCTCTACATGAACATTCGCCACTTTGCGACGCATCAACAAGCGAGACAAACGAACGCGACCTTCTGGGCAGGTTGCGGAGCCGTCCGCACAACCGCCTTCGAAGCATCAGGTGGCTTTGACGCCAAGCGCTACCCGAAGCCAATGATCGAAGACATCGAACTGGGCTACAGGTTGCGCAGACTTGGCGAGATGCGCCTAGATCCAAAGCTGCAAACCAAGCACCTGAAGCATTGGACGATCGCCTCCGTCATCAAGACGGACATTCAATGTAGAGCACTTCCGTGGAGTGAACTCCTTACAACCTCTGGCGAGATTCCCAACGACCTAAACGTATCGCTGCGTGAGAGAATGGCGGCGGCCATTGCACCACTGGCCCTAATCGCAGGGCCGATCGGCATCTTGTCTATCTTGTGGTCACGACCCTCGCTTGGTCTCGCGAGCCTGGTTGTTCTAATGCTCTCCGTAGCATGCAACTGGCGACTATTGTCGACCTTCGCTCGCAATGGAGGTTGGTGGTTTGCGGCTACTGCTTGGGCGTTCCACCAAGTCCACCTAATCTACAGCGCCCTGTGCTTCTTGTATGTATGCCTGCGCCGCAAGTGGCGCCGACACTAACTGACAGCGAACTCTCACACTCCTCCCCATGGCTTCCCGCGCGTTCTTGGGGATAGCCGACATGAAGTCCCTTTTTGGCTCCAATCCGACCTGTCGGCGCCTTGCCGGACGTATGCGTGCGCCTCATTTCTGTTTTATGGACGGCTGTCTTGAACTCGGGCAGCTGTTGGTGCACAAGATCATGTCATCATTCCAGTCAACCAGACAAGTCGTAGACCAGGTCACGGATTTTCAGCGGTCGCTGAGCAGGAGAACATAAATGTGGCAGACCAGGCGTGAGTTCCTAAAAACGACTGCCGCAGGAGGCGCGACGATGCTTGTGTCGCGGCTTCTTCCGGCTGGCTTGCCGCCGGGAGAAGCGGGCGCCGCGGTCATGGCTCCGCCGGGATCCTGGAGTGGTGCGCCCGGCAAGGCGCATTACCGCATTGATGGCCTCGCAAAGGTCACCGGCCAGAAGATCTACGCGCGTGACTTCAATCCCGCGGACATGCCCGGCTGGCCGACGGAATACCAGTATGCGTTGGTCCTCTGCGCCCCATTCGTCGACCACGTTTTCGACGGAGTGAACCTCGACGACCTACCGCGAGAGGGTCGCCCCCAGGTCGTCGTCACCGGCGACGACCTGGAGCGCGACAAGATCGGGATCGCCGAGGAAGAATATCCCGCTGGCAAATATCTCGTGAAGAAGGGGGCACGACCGGACTATCTGGGGAAGCCCGTCGCGATCCTGCTGTTCGATGAGCATTCGGCTTTCGTTCAGGCCCGGAAGATCCTCGTCTATCGGGGCAAGGGGATTCGCCGCGGAGAGAAGGTCAGCGTGCCGGAGGCCACCTACTATCCGAATACCAGCATCATCCACGTCGAGGAGGCGAAAGGTGGTCAGGTTTTCGCGCAGGTTCAGGGAGGTCCGGTTCACCCCGAACAAGGCGGTGACCGCAATGAAGAAGCGATGGCGTATGTGAACAAGATCACGGAGCTCTTCAAGACGCGCAACTGGGATCTCTACTCACACACGTACACCACCCAGATGGTCGACCCGATGTTCATGGAGCCGGAGAACGGTCTCGCCTGGTTCAATCGAAAGACGAAGACTGTCGAATTTCTCGTCGGGTCTCAATCTCCCGGTTACGACGTGAACGGTGTCCGCGAGGTTCTGAAGCCGAGCACCCTGGGCGTCGATGATGCTCACGTCTATTGTGCGTATCCGGGCGGCGGCTTTGGCGGACGAGACACCTCGATTCTGTGTCTCTACCTCGGAATCGCCGCGGCCTATGCGGAGAAGCCGATCCGGATTCTCCACGACCGATTCCAGCAGTTCCAACAAGGGGTGAAGCGACACGCGTCGACGATCGACCTTACGCTGGCTCTCGATGGCAAGGGCAAGTTCCACGCCGTGCGGAACTATACCCTTCTCAATGGCGGCGGACGCATCAACGTGAGCAAGTACGTTGGTGACGTGGCCGGCATCAACGGCGCCGGTCCGTACGCTTTCCGTTGGGCCGACATCTGGTCGCGCCCGCAGCACACGACTTCGCTCGTCGCGGGCTCCATGCGCGGATTCGGAGCGTTGCAGTCGACATTTGCGCTCGAGTCGTTGATCGACGAGATCGCAATCGCACGCGACGTCGACCCCATCGATCTCCGGATCCAGAACGTCCTCACCACGGACCAGTCGATCGTGACCGGGGCACCCATCGCTCCGCCCGGCATGCCGGAAATGTTGAATAAGGCCAAGAACCACGATTTGTGGCGCGGCCGAGAGGACGCTCACGGGAAAGCAAAGGAGGGGGACTACGCATACGGCGTGGGCGTCGCGCTTGCGATGAAGAACTACGGCAGCGGCGCAGACGCGGCGAATGCAGCGATCGAGATCAAGCCCGATGGCAAGATCGTCCTTACGACGAGCGCCGTGGACATGGGCCAGGGGCTGGCAACCGCCCTTGCCGTTTCGACCGCAGAATCTCTCGGAAAGAATGCCGACGAGATCGATACGGGGGTGGTTGGAGCATTCAATGCGCTCCAGCAGGTCGAAGGCTTCATCATGCAGCCAGGCAATCCCCGTTGGACTCCCATCATCCAGAACTCGACGAAGGCCGCCTCCGGATCCTCTCGGTGGGTCCATCCCGTCGAGCAGGTCAGCCAGCTCATGTTCGAAAGCGGGGTCATCCCGGCCGCGCGATCGATCTGGGGCGAGCAGGCGAGCCAGCTGAATCAAAGTGCATTGCGGTGGGAAAACGAGCGGCTCGCGGCCGATGGATTCCAACCAATTCCATTCGAAGAGCTTGCGCGCGCCATGCACGATCAGAAGCGCGTGGTCTCCGCGATGGCGCACGGTTTCTTCAGCGGCAGATGGATTTCAGCCGAGTACACCGTTGATGGACTCACGAAGCGCTGGGGCATCGACGGGCTGGCGGTAAAGCGCGGAGATTCGGATTCGTGGGAACTCCTCGACCGATCGAACCCCAAGCTCTTCACGGTCAAGAGCATGTGGGAGGAGAACGGACAGTCGATGGGCGCCACGGCGGCCGTCGTTGCGGTGCAGGTCCATCGCAAGACTGGTGAGCCCAGGGTCGTGGGAGGGTTGCATCTCGCAGCTCCGGGGCGAATGATCGTTCCGGATCTCGTCGAAGGACAGATGGATGGATCGTGGGCGATGGGGATTGGTCAGGCTCTCCTCGAGGACCTGCCCGCGTATGTACAGGGCGGCGCGAGCGGCAAATGGAACCTGAACCGCTATCACGTGGCCCTCGCGCGTGACTGCGCCATCCACGACGTCGAGAAAATCATCCTGCCGCCGGAGTCCGATGACGCACCGGCCCGGGGGATGGGCGAGGTCGCCCTGAACTGCGTGCCACCTGCGGTCGCCAACGCGGTCGCGCACGCGACCGGCAAACGATTTCGCGACCTGCCGATTACCGCCGAGAAGATTCGGGCGGTCTGGAGCTGACACATGGCAATGATCGATCTCGACCTGACCGTCAATAACCAGAAGATTACTCGTAAGGGGATCGATGGGAGCATGTGGCTCAACGACTTTCTGCGGGAGAAAGCGGGCCTGACGGGTACGAAGTTCTGCTGTGGCATTGCAGTGTGTCGCGTCTGCACCGTTGCGTGGCAGAGGGTGCCGCAATCGCTGCGAGAGCCGATGCGCACCTGTACGACGACACTCGAATATGTGAACGGCACCATCATCACGACCGTCGAGGGTTTGGCCCAGGACGGCCAACTTCATCCGCTCCAGGAGGCCTTCCTCGAACACTTCTCCTTCCAGTGCGGGTACTCGGCGCCCGGGTTTCTCATGGCGTCCTATTGTCTCCTCGACCGCTTGAAGCGGAGTCCGATTCCCAAAGAGGACGTCGACGACGCGATTCACCATGCGGTGGGGAAACACGTCTGCCGCTGCACCGGGTACATCCGCTACTACCAGGCGATCCGTCAGGTGGTTCTCGACACGCCGGGACTCACGACATGAAGCGCTACAATGCCGAGGCAGCTCTTGCGGCCGCCGTCTCGATCGTTCTCATCTCGCCGGCCTGGGCGGCCGGTGAAGAGGCGGGCGACGAAGAATACGACATCATCCAGTACGGCAAAGACTGCGCGCGACTCATTGCGGAGGCACCGCCGTTCAACTGCCTCGACTTCGAGATCATCCCCATTACCGTGGATGGGAAGGAGCCCACGGAATACAAACGCCACATGAAGTGCGACAAGCCGGCGTATCTGCCTTACCCCGAACAGACCGACGGGCAGTGTAGTCCGTGGTCGCGCGTCCAGGTGGTGCGCGACGATGATGTTCAGATCCTTCAATATTGCCGCCGGATGTACATTCGCCCGAAGGACGATCCGTACTTCGACTCGCTCGAGATGATCATGCACAACGTCAAGACGGGAAGCACCTGCTTCTTCATCTCGAAGAATTTCGGTCGCGACCCCAAGGGGGAGCTCGGAACGAGGGTTCCGCCCCCAACAGAGGAGACTCCGCCCGAAGGATTTCCTTCGGCTCGCGAGATCTGGGGTTCGCCCCAACACATCGCAAACGAGGGGTGCATTTACTGCCACGACAGCGACCCGTGGATGCACACGCCCTGGATCATGCAGACGCTCGAGTTGCCGGCTGACCCGTGGGGGTTCCATAGTGTCGATGTTGGAGGGCCGTTCGACGCTTGGCCCAAGCCGATGTCGATCTCGACGCGGGGTAATCCGTGCACGGGTTGCCATCGCATCGCGAACCTCAATACGTGTCTGCCCCAGGACATTCCGACTTTCGGCATGCAGCCACCCAAAATGCTTCAGTCGATCGGGATGGCTGCCCACGGGCGCTTCGGTGCGAAGTCTCTCGAAGATCTGAACGAAGTGACGAGTACCTGGGGCGAAATCCCACACGGGTGGATGGGGGAGCGTCTCCCTGATGTCGCCTCCGATCTGTGGCAGGGCTACCACGGAAGCATCGAGGCTCTTCAAGCGTGTTGCAAGGACCCGACGGGGCCGGGATGTCTCGTCGAGCCCATCGAAAGTAAGGCGGCATGGCTCGAACGTCAGGCCAGGAAGGATTGACCCGTCTCGTGCCGCGCGCCCTCGCCGCGGTGCTGGCTCTCCTGGCGTTCGGGGGTGTTGAGCCCAACACCGTGCGCGCCGACATCAACCCCTGGATGGTCGGCTCGGTTTTCGACCCGGAGAGATGGGATAGCGGAGGCGCGTACTCCGCGACCGCCTGGATGCATCCCCCCCCGAACCAGCCCGACATGGGATGGGGGATGCTCGATCCCGGCGAGGCGATCGAAACCGGGGACTGGCAGAAGATGTCGGGGTTCGCGGGTAGCTGGGGAGGCGCGCGTGGCCGGCTGCAGGAGATGGGCATCGGCTTCTCGTCCGCCTACTTCGGGCAGCTTGCTGCGAACCCGGTGGGCGGACTGCGCGAGGGCGGAACGAGTTGGCGCGGTGACCTCGCCGGCGCGGTCTTCGTAGACCTCGAACGGGTCGCGGGTTGGGACCGGACGTTCTTCACGGCGTCGGCCAGCTGGAAGGCGGGCAACCCGACGCTCTCGACGAACTACGTCGGCAACGAGCTGCCCACTCAGCTTGACGCGTTCGGCGATCCGAACGCGGTCCGGCTCGTGCATCTCGCACTTTCCAAGCAGCTTTTCGACAACACGACAGAGGTGATCGTCGGCCGACTGATCAGTGGCGAGGACTTCGCGAGCATTCGCCTGGCGTGCACGTCGCTCAACCAAGCGTTGTGCGGCAATCCGATCGCCGGGAGTCGAAACATCGACTTCCCGGCGTTCCCGAGCGCCGTTTGGGGTGGCGTCGTGAAGGTAAAGCCCCAAAACGACTGGATCGCGCTTGCGGGCACGTACCTCGTCTATCCCGATTTTCGGGAGCGCACGGACAACGGCGTCAACTTCTCCGCTCCGGACGGATCCGGTGCTCTCACCCTGGGTCAGGTCGAGTATCTCACAGGCCGCGATCCGGGCGCGAAGATGCTTCGTGGCCGTTACTTCGTCGGCGGGTATTACTCGACGGAGCGCGTGAACAAATGGCGTGATTCGAGCGCTCCCGAGGTTGGTGGGTGGTACGGGTTCTTCGCCATGGGGGAGCAGCACCTATGGTCTCCCGACGACTCCAACCGGGGAGTTTCTCTGTGGACGGCTCTCAGCTGGGCCCCGCCGGATCGAAACAAGATTCAGTTCATGGGAGCCGGTGGCGTGCTCTGGCAGGGAATTTTCGGCAGCCGGCCGAACGATGGGCTCGCCGTGCTGGGTGCGTACGCTTCCTGGTCGGACCGGATTCCCGACACGACGGGGGAGGTTCTTCTCGAGGCGAATTACCGCTTCACGTTGACGCCGTGGTTCTGGATCGAGCCGGACATCCAGGGGATTCTCAATCCGTCCGGAAGTAGCGCGATTCGCGACGCGCTCATCGTCGGTTTTGCCGTCGGTTTTGTGCTCTAGGCGACGAGTCGCCACTCTCGATCTCGTTCGAGGGCAGGTGACTTGGGCCGGCGTGTCTTCGGCTCGTGAAGCCGTTGACTCCGGTTTCGTCGCGCCGCTCCCGAGAAATGTCCACGCTTCCCTCGTCGGACGGAGGACTGGTCGCATCGGCGATGCGCGTCATCATGGAGAAGTTCGCACTCACCGCGACCGCCATCGCACCGTCCGAGGAGCTTTCCCTTTGCCGCAAGGCGACGGCGCTGGTCGTCGGTGAGGCGGATGCGCCGACCCCCGAGTTGGCGGTCGAGTTGCTCGCGCAGGACGCGGTTCTCCTCCATGAGGTGCGCGATTGCGTCCTGCTGACGTCGGTTCACCCACCCGGCGAAAATCAGGAGGAGGAAGTGGAGAGTTGTCGGCGGCATCGGCAGGCAGGATCTCCGAGACGCCGCGGCCGAGCAACATCGACGAGCCGAGTTCTCGGTTGTAGGCTCGCCGAGGGTGAGGTCTTTACGGAGTAGAACTGCCTCGGCCACGTTTCCGGACACGACGGGGTCCAGGAAAGGACCCTAAGCTTTCGAGCCTGAGCGAAGCGCCTGACCTTGAAATCATCACCAATCCGCGAAAATCTCGAGCAGTTCGCCACCACGGGCAGAGAATCCGAGTGCCCGCAGCTTCGAGAATTCGACAATTTCGTATAGCCTGCGCTATCAAGCAAAGGGGGCATTCGACGATGACTGCCTCGTTGATCTCAAGGCCGCAGGAGGAACATCATGGCAGGAGTGGGTTCCAGCGTCATCTTCGAAGACGACAAAATTAAAGTTTGGGAATTCTATCTGAAACCAGGCGAGCAGACGCCAGTTCATACCCACGAACACGATTATGTATTTTACGTAATCAACGGTTCTTCTCTCGACGTACTCGACGCAAACGATAAATTCCTTACGACGTTTGATCTCCCCGAGGGCACCGTCCTGCCGCTTCGCCTCGACGACAATGAACTCGTGGTCGTCAATGACGAATCTCAGCGAATCCCCGCGACCCACTCGGCACGCAATGCAGGGCCCCGGCTTTACCGCGAAATACTGATTGAGAAGAAATAGCAACGGCCAATCGGCCGTTCTCATTTCCCAGACCTCACCGAGTTTCCCACCACCGCCTCATCCAGGCCACTCGCCGGCAGACCGACTTTCCGAGCAGAGTTCTTTGCCGCTCCCCTCTGCTTACTTTCTTGCCGCAGCCGGCGCCGGTTCGATAATCTGCAAAGCAAGCGACAAAATGGCATCGCGTGACGCGTGCCGTGGAATATCATGCTGAACTCGCCAAAGCGCCTCTTGGTCGTCTGCACCGGAAACCGAGCTCGATCGCAGACGGCCGAGGGATGGCTCCGCCATCTTGGCGGAGATAGCGTAGCGGTGCGCAGCGCTGGCACCGAACGCAAGGGCGTTCATCCACTGGCCATCGAAGTCATGGCCGAGGCGGGAATTGATATCAGCCAGCTTACCGTCTGCAATACGGCCAAGGAGGACTGGGCGGATAGCCGACATGGAGCCCCTTTTTGGCCCCAAGCCGACCTAACGGCGCCTTATCGGACGTCGGCGTGCGGCTCTTTCTGCTTCATGGAGCGATCGCTCGGGAGAGCTCCGGCTCGAGGGTACCCCGGTCCTCGTTCTCGAGCGCCGCGGCCCACTTCATGAGGCCCAGTGCCTGGATGAACCTGCGCGGGAATCGCTGCCCGGAGGCCGGGAAATTCTCTACGGCGCGCTGCGTCTGAGCGCCGTAATACGCCTCGCTGGGGAGTTCGGTCGGGCCCAGACTGTCGGTTTCGGTGCGGGTACTCATTCGGGTCTCTCCTCCTGCCCTTTCCCGTAACGAGCGCCTGTCCCGCCGCATCCGGGCCCCCGCTGGCGAATGCCAGGGCGGCCGCACGCCAGCGGGCGAAAAGGCAAAACGAGACTGTTGCACTCCGAGTCGACTCCCCGTAATCATAGCCACCTTCGGACTCAAATCATCGCCCGCACCCGGGGGTTCCTCATGCATCGCGGCATCACATGCGCAGGGTCGTCCGCTCTTCTTCTCCTCGTCGCACTCGCGCCAGCACTGGCGAACGCGCGATGTACGGATCCGGGCGATCTGAAGGACCTCGGGCAACTACTGCAGGACGACTTGACCTGTCATTTCGGGCAACTCGTAGTCGCCGGGCCGCCGTGCCCAACGCCGAACTATCCGGCGTGCGCCGAGAGCACTCCAGCACAAGTCAAAGATCTCGTTCTCGGTCCCGCAGCCGGCCCCGTCACGGGGTGGACGCCGAAGGCGCTGCGCTGCCAGCGAGACATTGCCGCCGCCAGCAGCCGCTTCGTGAGTCGTCGACTCGTCGAACGCAGCCAGGGAAAGCGGCGCGCGAAATCCGGACGGGCCATGCGACGAGTCGCCAAGACGTGCAGCAAGGCAGTCGTCGAAGAGAACTACCTCGGCCAGGAGCTCGTTCGCGTCGGTGCCCCGTGCGCGAATGTCGTGGGAGCACTCGGCGGCCCGGTCGATGGCGCTCGCGTCGCAGCCTGTCTGCGCGCCACCCTCGAGGCGGAGATGGACGACGTGGCGCCGGGTACAATGCCACCCAACGTCGTACTGATCGTCACCGACGATCAGCAGTATGACACGTTCGACTTGATGCCCGCCGTCTCGAAGCTCCGAGACGAGGCCATCTCGTTTCCGAATGCCTTCGTGACCAACCCTCTGTGCACCCCCAGCCGGGCCACGATTTTGACGGGACTGTACTCCCACAACACTGGAGTGCTGGCCAACCACCAGTACCACCAACTCGATCCCTCGACGACCATCGCCGCCTGGCTCGACGCCGCCGGCTACACGAATGGCCTGTTCGGGAAGTACGTGAACAACTCCGAATTGCTGGGACTGGCCCCGCCGCAGGGCTGGCACGAGTGGAAATCGCTTCTCGACCCGAGCGGCGGCGAGTTCTACGGAGCGCGCATCAACGACAACGGAACCGCGAAAACCCTACCGCAGGGAACCTACTCGACCGACTGGATGAGCAAGGAAGCCATCCGGTTCATGCGACGGGAGGCGGACACCCCCTTCCTGCTCGTCTACACGCCGTTCGCCCCGCACGCCCCGGCGATTCCCGCGAACCGCCATGCGGCCGATCCGCCGTCCTACCCGGTCCACCGTCCGCCGAGCTACTTCGCCGACGTCGCCACGAAACCGCAATGGGTCCGGTTCTTCCGATTCATCGCCGCACCGGCGCTCCCCGGAATCATCGACACCCTCCGGCTGCAGCAACTCCGGACGCTACGAGCCGTCGACGAGGCCGTCGAGAAGCTGCTCGTCCAACTCGAGAAGCTGGGACTCACCGACAACACGGTCGTGATCTTCACCTCCGATCATGGCTTCATGTGGGGAGAGCACGGACTCGTCGGGAAATTCAATCCGTACGAGGAATCGATCCGCGTCCCGTACCTTCTGCGCTACCCGCGTCGGTTTCCTCTGCCTGCCACCCGGAACCAGATGGTGCTGAACCAGGACATCGCACCGACTCTCGCTGAGTTCGCGGGCATCGCGACTCCGCCTCTCGACGGCGAGAGCCTGGTCCCGCTCCTCGAGTCCGCAACCGCCCCCTGGCGGGACGAGTTCCTGATCGAAACGCGGGGCGAGTTCATCACCCAGCCGAGCGAGTCCGTCCGAACCGAGAACTTCAAGTACATCGAAACAGCGGGCGCCGGCCCCCACACCGAGCTCTATGACCTGGCCGCGGACCCGTACGAGATCACGAATCTCGCGGGGCACCCGACCTACGCCGGCGTGCAAGCCAACATGGTTGCCCGGCTCGGCGCTCTCCGCCCCTGACCCCGCTTAGTAGTCGCCGAAGTATCTTCGGACGATAGGAAGGATGAAGGGCCTATTTGCCCAGGTTGCCGGGTAGTCGCCGCCGCGGCGGACAGCAGACTGCCAACCGGTGAACCCAAGAGCGAGGAAAGACTATGAATAGGGCAGCAGATCAAATCAAAAAGGTAATCATCGCAGGAGCTGGAGTTGGCGGCTTGTCGGCCGCCGTCGCCCTCCACCGACGCGGCATTGAAGTCGAGGTGTACGAAAAACACCTGGGCCCCCAGAAGCATACGACCGGCTTCACGCTCTGGTCCTACGCGATCGCGAGACTGGACGAGTTGGGAATTGGCGCCGACGCGATGAAGTCGATTGGCTCCCCGGTGGAAACCACCGAAATCCGGAACCAGAAGGGACGTTTGATCTCAAAGATGCCCGTCGGAGAGGTCTCGCGGAAACTAGGCCACGCAAGCTATGAGATTCGCCGCCCCCGATTGCTCGAAGCTCTCGAGGCATGCCTGCCCGCTGGCACCGTTCGGCGAGGAGTCGAGTGCCTATCGGCGAAATCCACCCAGCACGGTGCCGTGATCGAACTCCCCGATGGCGCGATGGCGTCGGGCGATCTGGTCATTGGCGCCGACGGAATCCGCTCGAACCTGCGCCAATGCGTATCCGGCGCCACCGAACTGAGAGATTCGGGCTACCGGGGTTGTTCCGCCGTGGCAAACTTCTCCAGCGAATCCCTGCCTCCCAACGTCCATATCGACGTCTGGGGCCGCGGAGGGAAAGCGGGAATCGCGGAGGTGGGAGAAGGGCGCGCTCGCTGGTACCTCACCTGGAAGACCAAGCTGGATGCGAAGCGGCAGACCCGCGCTCAGCTGAGCGAATTCTACGCCGATTGGGATCCCATCCTAGGGTCGGTGATCGAGGCCACCGACGAAAGCGACATCATCCATCACGAATTCTTCGACATTCCCCCCATCAAGACCTGGCGACTGGGGAGAGTCATTCTCCTCGGTGACGCCGCTCACGCCACCACCCCCTTTGCCGCGATGGGTGCCAACATGACGATCGAAGACGTCGCCGTCTTGATGGACCAATTCGAGCAGAGAGACAGCACCGAGGCCGCGCTTTCGGGTTTCGAAGAAGCCCGCAAGAAGCGAACCGAGGAAATCGTCAAGAAAGGTAAATCCATGGCGCGCCTGACACAGCTTCACAGTTCTTTCGCAGCCTGGCTCCGGGATCAGGCCTTCCTGCACATGCCGCCGGAAGAGGTCGAAAAAGTCACCGAGGCCATGGCCAGCGGTGACTGACTCCATGATGCAGAAAGAGGCGCACGCATACGTCCGGTAAGGCGCCGTTAGGTCGGATTGGAGCCAAAAAGGGGCTTCGTGTCGGCTATCCGCACGGAGAGGCCGAGGTCGGGTTCCTGACTGCCCTGGCGACGAGTCAGGCTTGCTTCGTTGACAGCGTTGGCCGATCGCGCCGTGCGTCGGGCCACTGCCCCATGGAACCGGCCCGAACTCAGGAGCAGATCATGAAGAAACTTACGGTTGGCATCATCCACGGCTCTCTCGCCCTAGCACAGAGCCCCAGCGTGTCCCTCGCTCAAGCGGATTCCAGCACGGGTGAAGGTGCCGCCGCGGGAATTGCGGGATTCGGGATGCTCTTCATGCTCGCCTTCGGGGTGTTCCTGGCGGTCCTGGCCATCCTGATGCCGCTATTCGTTTACCAGAACCAGAAGTTCACTCGGCTCTGTCTTCTCGAACTGAAGAAGGTGAATGCCAAACTCGACGCGCCTCCGGCTCGGGAGTAATGCGGCAAGGATGTGAGCCCCGGCCTGGCGTCCGCGCGCTGGGCACGCCGCGGCGACGCCGCCTCGGCGTTCTAGCTACTCGAATCACGAAGGCACCAATCTCCCGGAGGTGTAGCCAATGTATGGCCTCGCGATCATCCCGGCCGCGTTCGTCGCTTACGGACTCTCGAGCTTTGTCACCAAGCTCTCAGACTCTTCCTTCATGATCGACCTCTCCATGTACCTCGGCATGTTGGCGGTGGCCCTGTTCGCGTTAGGGTTCTTCGTCCTCGTCATGGAGACACCCGGGTATGAATCAATGTGGGGCCGGTGGAGGTGACGAGCGATTGACAGCCTGGCAGTCGGTGGAGCGCGCGCAATCCGAGTCCGCTCGTCGATTCCGGCGAGACGGCTCGTCAGGGCCTCGCGGGGTCGACTCCCGGGGCGTCGAGATCGGAGAACGGTGCCTATGGAGTTGATCGTCTCTGGCCCACTGGTGGTTGCGGGCCTACTCGCCGCCTTGGTTCTTCTGGTGGCGGCAGAGCACTTCGTCCACACATACGCGCCTCCGGGACCGGAGAAGTTCCTTTTCCTTGGGGTGTACGAGAACTTTCCGTCGTCCACGCCGACGTGGGCGTGCAGTCCAAACGCGACTGGTGGGATCGTCTCGGGGTATGTGATCTGCTGCCAATCGGGCCGTTGGCCTGAAGCCCCGCCAGTTCCCGTACGACGAAGACAACGAGCAGGCGCAGCGCGATGCCGACCTCGAGAGCGCACTCGGGGGCGACGGCGATCACGACGGGCCCCCCGATGGCCTCGACCGTTGCCCGGACGGGCTGCGCGGTCGGATCAGGACCTGCCGCCGATTCGGAGAGCTGCACGCGCTTCGACGCCTCCGGCTGATCTTGCCCCAGCGCCTCGATCTAGGCCTTGAAGTCGGCGCCGTTTACGTTGAATTAGTGGTGCGATGAGAACAGGAGCGGTCTCCTTTATCGACATCCTTGGCTTCAAGGGGATCTGGAGGGCCTACGACCCCGATGACGTGCTTGCCAAACTCCGCGGCGTGCAAGCGTGGGCTGCGCCGTGGGCAGAGAATCGCCGTTCAGCGCCGACGTGGCATGCGACATCCGTCTCGAGTTCCTTTCGGACTCCATCGTCCTGGCGTGTGAGGCGAAATCGGCGCGAGGCACAACCAATTCAGACAAGGACCGCGACACGCTGAATCTCGCGTCCTTGTTTCGCGTCATCGATGGGACAGCGTACATCGCGGCTAAACTCGCAATGGCGGATCCCAAGCCAAACCTCGTGGTCCGAGGAGCAATCGCCTGGGGAGAGTTCTTGATCGAGTCCCCGTTCATCATTGGACCCGCCGTTGACGAAGCAGCCAATGCAGAGCGGGACTTGGACGCAGCCGTCGTCGAGGTGTGTCCTAGCGCGTTGTCAGTCTGTGATGCGTCTGTTCGGGTTCAGGCGGCCGCGGCGTAGCCGCCGGGCGGCGGCACCGGAAGCCGGGACGGGCTGCGCTTCCGCCTTCTTGGCCTTCTTCCCCTTTTGCTTCTTGGGCGCGGCCGGCTTCGCGGCGGCCTTCGCCGGGATTCCGGTCGGCCCGGTGTAGGCTGGTGCGTCTGCCCTCAGAGGCGGACTGCCGTAGACCAACCAGATCGCCATGAGCGACCCCGTCACCGCGCGCGAGCGCTCGGTGAGGTGCACCTTGGTGTCGTTCGCCTCGAACTGCAGAAGTGGCCAATCCCAGTCGAGCAGACCGCGATCGAACATCTCCTGGCGAATCCCCGCGACGAAGTCGCGGTGCGGCCCGCGCGGCATCGGGAATGGTGCGGTCATAATCACCTTTGGCGAGATCTTGGCGAGATACGCCTTCAACGCGGCGAGGCGATCCACTGCCTCCTTCGGTGTCGCCCAACGAATCGAGTTCAGCCCGAGGCTGACGATGACGACGTCCGGCTCGGGTACGACGCGCGTGATGCCCTCCGCGAGGAACTCGATCTCGTCGCAGTAGTTCTTGATCGGGTGTCGGTGGCTCTTCTTGCCCTCGACGCACTTCTTCTCGACGATCCAGTCGTAGGGCCGAGTACCGCTGATCGCGAGGTTGTGTACCTTCGCGCCCTGCCACGTCTTGTCGAGCCACGGGAGGTCCGCGAGCATGTGCTCCATCATGCGGTGCGGCGCGAACGGGCGGTCCCAGTACCAGATGTTCGAATCGCCGATCAACACCACGTTCTTCGGCGCGGATTCGGGCTCGATCTCCGCGCCCTCACCCTCGTCGAGCTCGCTCGGTTCGACGACCTGAGCCTCGTCGGCGGTCTGCTCCGACGGAGCCGAAACGGCCACGCTCGAGTCACCGTCACTCGCAAGCATCAACGCCGATGCCGCAGCCACGAAGAATACCTTGGCCTTGTGAGTCACACCGAGGCCGATACCGATTCGACCCGAGGTGGACAACGCGCGCTCGCAGGCCCGCCGCCCCCCCCCCCCGCGGAGCCCCGGTTCCGCCCTGTTCTTTGGGGGGGGGTGAGCCCGACCGATGATACCGGCGATGATTGCGTTGAGAACGCCGTGGCGATCGGGGCGAAGGTTCTTGGTCATCATGCCGTCAGTCATCGTCCTCCGCCTCTTTCCACGTCATAGAGCTAATAACTATAGAGAAGCCCTAGTCCGTGCCCTGAAACGAAGTTTAAACAACTTTCGTTTGAGATCAGCGCGCTTTATGGCGGATCTGTTCGAGTTCGGGCCTGAGTGTGAAGTCCATAATTTCATCTTAGCAAGAGTGGCCAAGGTCACTGACTTTCGATCCTGTGCAGGTTTGAAATGTCCGAGAGCCAGGAAAGTTCGGACTGACACCAGAGTTGGGCGACCGGGCGAATTTGTGCCCTTTCGGAAAGCACGCCGACCCGGACGCTGTAGAAGGAGATAGTTCCTGAAGTCGGCGCTGCGTAGAGGTGGGTACCGCAGCGACCACAGAAGGCGAGATTGCGCTGATTACCGCTCTCGGCGGTCTTCAAGTAGGTCGCGGGTTGACCGCGGACCAGATGAAACTGCTCTCCCACGACCAGCGCGGAAGTTCGAAAAGGAGCACTCGAAAAAATTTGGCAGTCGGTGCAGTGGCAGATCCCGACGCGTTTGGGGTCAATTGTTGCTTCGAACTGGATTTCCCCGCAATGGCAGCTACCCGTGACATTCATCGCTTCCACCTCCTAAAGTTTCAAAATCAAGGTAACGTTTTCACTCCGTGCACAAGACTTTACCCACCGTAATCTCTTCGCTGCTTTTCTAGTCAGGTGTTCACTGGTAGAGAATGTCGGGTTCACTTTCGGGTGGCGGACTGATGCCAAATTAACCTGCTCTGAGTTTTTCGTGCCAGCCGAGACATGAGAATCTGCCTCTCCGGCAACCAGTACGGAGAGCAGAATGCGCAAGAGCAAATTCACAGACGACCAGATGGTGAAGATCCTCCGGGAGACCGATCGGTCCCCGGTGGCCGCCGTCGCGAAGAAGCACGACGTCAGCGAGCAGACGATCTACGCTTGGAAGAAGCGGTTCGGTTCGATGACGGCGAGCGACACCAAGCGGCTTCGCTCGCTCGAGCAGGAGAATGCTCGGCTCAAGAAGCTGGTCGCCGAGCGTGATCTCGAGATCGAAGTCATGAAGGAGATCTCGGCAAAAAAGTGGTGAGCGCACGCGTTCGTCGCCGACAGGTCGCCTACGCATCCTCGCGTGGCCTGTCGGTGCGAAGGGCGTGTGCGCTGATCCAAACGGCC
>JAQWRY010000027.1 GCA_029243485.1 Candidatus Binatia bacterium
GCCGTACATCTTCGCCGCCAACGTTCGGGAGTAGTCCGCCGCAGCGGCGTTCGCTCGATACGCGGTGATCGTGGAATCGACCGCACGCCCCGGCCCGCCCGTCAGCAACACCCCACCGCCGTTCGTCTCGACGAAGTACGCACCACTCGAAACCGAGAAGCCGATCTTGTCTTCGTCTCCCGTTTTCCCCTGCGCGAGGTTCTCATTGTCGGGGACCGGCGTGACGTGTTGGAAGAACCTCCCGTCGTAAAGATCCTTCGGGGGGAAGTAGAAGGAGAAGCGCGTCTCCGTCTCTTTGAAGCCGCCGTGGACGTAGCGATGGTGCACCGGCGTGTCGCGCCATTCGTCGACGTCGACGTAGGGCGCATCGAACATCCCGTCGTGTGCTTGGCTTTCGGATTCCTTTTCGGGCACTGCCTTCTCCCCGTCACGCTCGCTGGCATCGTCGCCAGCTCCTCACCAGACAAAGGGCCGCCCCAAGCGGGGCGAGAGCTCACAGCCCACGCGGCCTCATGACGGCCGTCATCGGCTCGTCCTAAACGTGCTTCCCGCCCTTCTTCATTTCGTCGAGCCCAATCAGGATGGGCAGCTTCCCCTTGCTCACCGACAGCGCATTGCCGTGACCGGTCTGGTGGATGTCGAATGCGGATTGCAGCGAGCTGTAGAACCCCTGGATGTCGAGCGTCTGATTGACGGCTCGCTTCGCCTGAGCGAGCGCGAACGGATGCATCTGCGCGATCTCGTGGGCGAGGGCGAGCGTCTCCTCGTCGAGCTTCTCCCGCTCGACGACGCGATTCACCATGCCGAGCTTCTCGGCTTCCTCTGCGCCGAAGTAGCGCCCCGTGAAGAGAAGCTCTTTCGCCTTGCGAGCGCCGACCTCCCACGTGTGCCCGTGAAACTCCACTCCGGCGATCCCCATGCGGGCGACCGGGTCGGAAAACTTCGCGTCGTCGGCCGCGAGGATGAGATCACACGGCCAGCAGAGCATCAGTCCGCCGGCGATACAGGCTCCCTGGACGGCCGCGATCGTCGGCTTCGGGATGTCGCGCCACTTGCGCGTCCACCCGAGGTAGTACTCACGCTCCCACGCGTAGAGGCCCGCGAGGCCCTTGTTCTCGAGGTCGACCTCCTTGGTCCAGACCTCCGCGGCCTCCGGGGAAATATCGTGACCGGAGGAGAAGTGCTTCCCGTTTGCGCGCAGGATGATGACGCGAACGTCGTCGTCCCGGGCGGCACGATCGAAGGACTCGTCGAGCTCGCGAAGCAAAGGGGGATGCAGGGCGTTCCGGGCATCAGGCCGATTCAGGCTGATGGTCGCCACGCGCTCGCTCGACTCGTATTGAATGAACTCCATCAGGGTCTCCTCAGATCGTTTGCTCGCGTCACGAGATCGCTTCGTCGTGGCCGACCCAGAACGGCGCTCGGAGCTCCCGCTTCAGGATCTTGCCGGCGGCGCTTCGGGGAAGAGGCTCCGACGACACCTCGATCTGCTTTGGAACCTTGTAGCCTCCGAGCCCGCCGCGACAGTGCTGCCCCAGCGCCTCGGCGTCGACCTCTGCTCCCTCGCGCAAAACCACGATCGCGCGAACCGCCTCCCCCCAACGCTCGTCGGGCACGCCGAACACTGCGCACTCCACGACGTCGGGATGCTGCGACAGAACTTCTTCGACCTCGGTCGAGTACACGTTCTCGCCGCCCGAGATGATCATGTCCTTCGCGCGATCGACGAGGTACAGGCAGTGGTCGTCGTCGAAACGGCCGAGGTCACCGGAATGGTACCACCCGTCCCGTAGTGCCCGAGCCGTCTCTTCCGGTTTGCGCCAATACCCCTTCATGACGTTCGGGCCGCGCACGCACACCTCGCCCACCGTGCCGACCGAAACGTCGCGCCCTTCCCGGTCCGTCACGCGCAGGCGTACACCAGCCGCGGCCGGTCCGGCACTACGAACCTTCGGCGTGTCCAGGCGGTCCTCCATGTGATGGAGAACCGTCCCCAGCGGCGCGAGCTCTGTCGCGCCGTACATCGAGACCAGCTCGCAGCGCGGAAAGCTCTCGTGGAACCGCCGCAGGATCGCCGTCGATGCCGGTGCGGCCCCGTAGCCCATGAGCCTCAGGCTCGAAACGTCGCGCGGCGAGCGCGCCTGCTCCCGCGTGAGCGTATCGAGCATGGCCGGCACGCCGAAGGCGACGGTGACGCCTTCGCGCTCGATGAGATCGAGTACCAGGGCCGGCTCGTAGGCGGGGATCAGAATCTGGCGGGCCCCCGTCCACAGGCAGGGCTCGGCCTGCCACGTCCCGGACGCGTGGTACATAGGGCCCAGCACGACCCAAGCGTCTTCGGGTACGAGATGCAGAGCGGCGAGCACGTGGAGTGCATCGGCGAGCTTGTTCCCATGCGTCAGCATGACGCCCTTCGCCGCACCGGTCGTGCCGCCCGTATAGAACAGACCGGCGACATCGTCTTGGCTCACACCGTCGCCGAGCCCCGCGTCTTCTTCCGAACCGAGCCATGCCTCGTAGTCGTCCATCGAAAGAACGCGTCCGGCCAGGTTCGCGAGCTCGCGAACACGATCCTGCGACCAGTCGGTGACGAGGAGCTGCGGCTCCGCGTCGCGGAGCTGATAGGCGAGCTCGGGTATGGCGAGCCGTCCGTTCAAAGGCACGACGACGCGGCCGGCGGCCGGCGTCGACAGGATCAGCTCGAGCGCTCGGTGACCATTGGTCGCGAGCAGCGCGACCCGGTCGCCTGGCTGCGTGTCGCGGCGCACCGCGGCGGCGACGCGCCGACAACGGCCAACGAGCTGCCCGAAGGTGAACCGGGAGTCGCCGTCCACGATCGCAATCGCGTCCGCAGAACAGTCCTCCGCATGTCGTAGCGGATCCGCGAGTGTCAGCATGGGGCGCCCGGCTCAGACCGGAGGTTCGACGACGGCGTTGATGCTCGACGGCCCGGAGTCGGGCACGCGCGGCTGCCGCCAGGCCTCGACCGGGAAGGCGACCGTCGTGAGTGCGCAGTAGAGCCACAGGAGGCGCTTGCCCTCCTCCGACAGCGCGCTCACTTCGAAGCGCTCGAGATACTCGAGGGCTTCGTCGATCCGGGTGAAGGCAACGTCGTAGAACTCCTGGAGCTCTTCCATCGTGCTCGCGACGCGCTTCTCGTAACGAGCCGTTTCGCCCTGGACTGCCCAAGCGGCGTAGGGCTCGAGGTCGGCAAACTCTGCGGGAAATACGTTGGCCATCGGCGTAGCTCCTTCCTCGCTCAGGACCGTCCGTCGGCCTGCGACTGCTGGTAGCGCGTGACGTACTCGTTCGCCTGGTGATGTAGATGTCGCAGGACGACCTCCTGGTCGTTCAGCGGGAACGTCTTCACCGGCGTGTCCGACTCGAGCATTCTCTGTGTCGCTTCCAGGGTGTTGGCGTCCTGGAGCCCGTACTCCTTGAACGAAACGACCGCGAGCTCCTGGGCCAACCGCTCCCGCGCGTTCTTCGGCGGCGCGAAGTAACAGGTCCCTTCGAAGATGTGCGTATTATACGACGTCGGCCAGTAGTGGTACGTCAGCACCCAGTTCGGCTTCCAGATGAGGACCATGAAGTTGGGGAAGAAGAGGTACGCATTGATTCCCCAGTTCCGGTGCCGGGTGGGGTTCACGCCGGGCGGGAGCTCGTCGATGCCGATGTCGGGCGCCTCCCACGGGCCGAACAGCCCGCTGCGCAGCTTGCGCTCGATCGGCTTCACCATGCTCAGATCCTTCGGCGGAGCGATAACGCCCCACGAGGAGATGGAGGCGTGCGGACCGTCGAGCGCGTACTGGATCGCCTCGTAGCCGACGTCGGACACCTTGGCCCGCTCCTCAGCCTCGTATTGCCCTCCGTGCAGGATCGGTGCGTGATAGAACTCGGCGAACGCGTCGATGAAGAGCTTCCAGTTGCTCCCCACCTCCGACCGGTACTTGTGGACCTGCGTGAGCTCCTGGAACGGATAGCCCTCGATGCCCTTCCCGATGCCACCCATGTAGTCCTGCAGGGACGTCGTGTCTTCGGGATCGAAGTTCACGAAGATGAACCCCTCCCAAACGTCGGCCCGGACCGCGGCGAGGCCATAGTCCTTCTTGTCGAAGTCGAAGAACTCCGCCTCCTGCTGAGCGAAGGTGCACTCTCCGTCGAGGTTGAAGCGCCACGCGTGGTACTTGCACGTGAACTGGCGACAGAAACCCCGCGTCTCCTTCTGCGGGAACTCGTCCCAGACGAGCTTGTTCCCGCGGTGACGGCAGATGTTGTAGAAGGCCCGAACCTTGTCCTTGGCCGACCGCGCGACGATGATCGAGGCGCCCGCGGCATCGATCTCCTTCGTGAAGTAGCTGCCAACCTTGGGCAGCTGCTCCACGCGACCGACGTTCAACCACGTCTTGCGGAAGATCGCCTTGCGCTCGAGCTCGTAGAACTCGGGCGACGTGGAGTCGTCATAGGAGACGGGTCCCGTCCCGAGCTCGGGATAATGCTGCGTCCAAGAACCCTCCGCGGGCTTCTCAAAATACGCCATCGGATCGCCTGCCTCCTCCTGTCGAATGCGACACCGCCGAGGTATCATTGATCTCTCGGAGTGACAAGGCTACTTTCCAAAAACGGAAAGGTCATTTCCGCCAAAACAGGAGTGCTGATGCCGCCCGACGTGTACTACGACCCGTACGACTTCCAAATCGACGAAGACCCCTACCCCGTCTGGAAGCGCCTCCGGGACGAGCGGCCGCTTTACTACAACGACAAGTACGACTTCTACGCCGTGAGCCGGTTCGACGACGTGGAAGCTGGCCTCAAGGACTTCGCGCGCCTGCAGTCCGGTCGTGGAACCTTGCTCGAGATCATCAAGTCCGACGTGCAACTTCCCAAGGGCATGGTGATCTTCGAAGATCCGCCGAGCCACCAGTGCTACCGCGGACTGCTGTCCCGTGTGTTCACCCCGCGACGCATCCTCGAACTCGAACCTAAGGTGCGTAAGTTCTGCGCGGACGCACTCGATCCCCTCGTCGGGCAGGACGGCTTCGACTTCGTGGTCGACCTCGGCGCCAAGATGCCGATGCGTGTGATCGGGATGCTGCTCGGCATCCCGGAAGAAGATCAGCAGGAGATCCGCAACCAGATCGACAGTGGCCTTCGCCTCGAATCCGGCGAGATGCCAGAATTCGAGGTCGGCGCACTTCAGAACTCGGCCAGCCAAGGGGAGTTCAGCACGTACATCGATTGGCGGGCGAAGAATCCATCGGACGACTTGATGACGGCACTACTGCAGGCCGAATTCGAGGATCATACCGGCGTGCGGAGGCGCCTTACTCGCGAAGAAGTTCTCGGCTACGTCGGCCTCCTCGCCGCCGCGGGCAACGAGACGACGACCAAGCTGATCGGATGGGCGGCCAAACTTCTGTCCGAGAACCCCGACCAACGGCGCGCCTTGGCGAACGATCCCACACTCATACCCAACGCCGTCGAAGAGGTGCTGCGCTACGAGGCGCCGTCGCCCATCCAAGCGCGTTTCGTCGCCGAAGACGTGGAGTACCACGGCACCGCCGTGCCCAAGGACAGTACGATCCTCCTCTTGAACGCCTCGGCGAACCGCGACGAACGCAAGTTCGAGGACGCAGATCGATTCGACGTGCGCCGTCAGTTCGACCACCACTTGTCCTTCGGGTACGGGATCCACTTCTGCCTCGGCGCCGCACTGGCCCGACTGGAAGCGCAGATGGCGCTCGAGGAGGTTCTGAAACGTTTTCCGGATTGGACCGTCGATCTCGACCGCGCCGTCCGGGCCCGCACGTCTACGGTGCGTGGCTGGGACAGCCTTCCGGTCGTCACGCGCTGATCATCAATCGCTCGATCGCGGCAGCCTCGGCGTCACCGTGACCGCGGGGATGTTGATCGAGCCCCCCGAACGCACGAGGCCGTCGACGACCTCGACGAGATGCTCGACGCCGATGAGAGAGCCCGTGATCAGTTGGCTCGTGACCCAGGTCTGCACCATCTCCGTCGCGAGGTCCGGGTCCCAGCCCGACGCGAAGTGGGTCATCGCATCGCCCTCGCCCCCTCCGCAGTCGCCGAGGCTCAGACGCGTGAAACCCACCGTGGGATGCTCGACGTGCCACGCCTCGACGAGCCGATCGAGCCCTGCCTTCGTCACCTGATACACAGCGAGCCCCGGCCACGGAGGCGTGTACGAAGATCCGATGGTCGAGATGTAGATCACTCTCCCCGACGACGCCTGGAGGTGCGGCAAGGCGGCCGCCGTGGCGAGAGACGCACCCATTACGTTGACATCGAACGCACGACGCCATGTTTCCGCGTCGGCGTTTTCGAGTCGAACAAGCGGTCCCGTGGCGGCCGCGTACACGACGGCGTCGATGCCGCCGAGCCCTTCTGCCGCGGCTGCGATGCCTTCCCGACACGAGGCCTCATCCGTCGCGTCACACGCGATCGCAAGCGCGTCGCCGCCCGCTTCGGCGGCAGCGGTGTCCAGCTTGTCCTTGCTTCGGGCGAGAAGCGCGACGCGACCACCGCGCTTCGCCAAGCCAATGCCGATGCAGCGACCCAGACCGGTCGAGGCTCCAATGACGACAGTTCTCAACATGATTCTCTTCCTCGCCCGGCCGGAACCTAGACGGGCCGGTTTCCTCGAAGCGTGATGCGATGAAGTACCCGCTTGTACCCGTGGTAGTCGTTCATCGGATTGTGCTGCGCGCAGCGATTGTCCCACAAAGCGATCGCGCCGACCGACCAACGGAACCGGCAGGTGTACTCCTCGCGAACCTGGTGGCGGAACAGAAACTCGAGAAGCGGTCGGCTCTCTTCCTCCGTCATGCCCTCGAACCGGGCCGTGTGCGCCACGTTGACGTAGAGCGCCTTTCGTCCCGTCTCCGAGTGCGTACGAACCACCGGGTGCACTGCTTCGAACACCTGGCGACTCGCCTCTTGGTCGCTCGCACCGCAAATGCGCTCCTCGCGGGTCTTGCTGACGTCGGCCAGAGCGGAGCTGTTCACTGCCTTCAGCGGTGCGAGCATCCGCTGCATGCCGGGGGAAAGCGCATCGTAGGCCACGTACATGTTTGCGTACAGGGTGTCGCCACCCGCCGGAGGGATCTCGCGAGCGATCAGCATCGTCCCCATCGGCGGTTGCTCGAGGTAGACGGTGTCGGAGTGCCAGATGCCGCCGAAGTTCACCTTCTCGTGAGGCAGCTTCGTGACGGCAATGATCTCGGGATGCTCGTCGAGCCCCCGCACGAAGGGGTACCGGTCCGGCGTGCCGATCCGACGGGCGAACGCGAGGAAGCGATCGTCGTCGAGCGGCTGGTCACAAAAGAACACCACGAGATGCTCGAGCCACGCTCGGCGAATCTCGTCGAAGACCTCCTTGTCGAGATCCCCGGACAGATCGACACCGGAGATCTCCGCCCCGAGTGCCGCGTCCATCGGCGTCACCTCAATCTTTCGATACGGCACGACCTCGGGACTCGACCGGTGGGCCGCCATCACGCCCCCCTCGCCCCCTTGCCAGTTCCGGCCTCCTCACGCAGTCGAGCGCGAAGGTCCACCTTCCGGATCTTGCCTGCCGCCGTGCGAGGAAAGTCGCTGACGATACGAATCTCCTCGGGCCACTTCTGGCGCGCGAGGCCACTCGTCTCGAGATGCGCCTGAATCGACCCGAGGTCGACGGGCTCGACGTTCGCGTCCATCCGAATGACCGCGCAGGCATGCTCACCCAACCGTTCGTCGGGCGCAGCGACGACGGCGGCCTCTGCCACTCCGGACATCGTTTGCAGTGCCCCCTCGACCTCCGCGGCAGAGACGTTCTCACCTCCCCGGATGATGATGTCCTTCACCCGGTCGGTGATGGTCAAACAGCCGTCCTCGTCGAGAACACCGACGTCCCCCGTGCGGAACCACCCCTCCTCGTCGAACGCGGCGTTCAACACGGGGTCGGTGTACCCGAGACAGAGTTCCGGGCCACGCGACAGGATCTGGCCGGGAACTCCCACGTCGACGTCCTGCCCGTCTTCATCGACGAGACGAAGCTCGACGCTCTCCATCGGGCGCCCATCCGTACAATGGCGAATTCGAGCGGAGTCCTCGAACTTTCCGCCCGTCGTGGACGGATGCTCGGTCGATCCGTACGCGCGGATGATCGCGATCCCGTGCGACGCCGCGCGTTCGCCGAGCGCGGGCGGAATGGGTGCACCCCCGAGTCCGACCCGCCCCATGTTCGCGGCGTGGGCCGGCGTGAAATCGGGATGATCCAGCAGCGTCGACAGGAACAGAGCCGCGCCGGTGCCGCCACCGATCCCGGCCTGCAGCATGACCTCGAGAGCATGACCGGGATCCCACCGATCGATCAGGTGGATGTCGTTTCCCACGTCGAGCGGACCCAGCACCGCACCCAACATTCCCGTCGCGTGCGTGACCGGGGAACCCATGAGATTCGGGCTATCGCGAAGGATCATCCCCGACATGTGCCGAAGCTCGCTCAGCAGTGTGCGGTGATCGTGGATCACCCCTTTCGGGTCGCTTGTCGTCCCCGACGTGTAGGCGAGGACCGCGGGCACGTGCGGATCGATTGCGGGCAGATCCGCCACCGGGGGGATTGACTCGAGATCCGTCCAACCGATGCGCGGCACGGGACAGGCCGGCATCGCTTCACCGCCGTCTCGCGCCACCACGTGCAGGCGAAGCGCGGGCGGCGCGCCTCGATCGACGATCTCCCCGTACTCCACGTGCCCGTACGAGAGGGGCGAGAGGTACGCGACCGCGCCACTCTCCTCGAGGATGAACGAGACCTCCTTGCGGCCGTAGATGTGGACGATCGGCACGAGCACGTAGCCACCCATGGCGAGCCCAACGAACGCCGCGATCGCCTCGCGCCAGTTCGGGATCTGGAACGCGACGGCCTCGCCCGGTTGCACCCCATTCGCGACGAGCAGTGCGATGAGTTGGCGCGCCTCGCGATCGACGTCCGCATAGGTGCCGTGCCATTCCACGGCGCGGGACCACGCAGAGATCTTCTTCGCCGGATTGGCCGCCAGCGACCGAGCGACCATGGCGCCGAGGGTGTCGTCGGTCCACCAACCCCCGTCGACGTAACGTCTCTCGAGAGCAGACGGCACGGCGCGCGGCGCCCATTGCTTCGCGTGATCCATAGAGTGATTATTGCATTCTCGTTTGGAAAGAACTAGTTTTCCGTCGTGGACACCCGAGACAGCCCCGAGCAGGCGGAACTGCGACGCTCCGCTCGCCGGCTAGCGCGGGACCTCGGCCCACAGAACGTATCGAGCCTCGGGGACGCGACGCGTGCGACCCGACTGACCCAAGCGGCGCGCGAGGCGGGCTGGCTCCAGTTGCGCAGTGACGACGGCGCGGGGCAACCGTTCGCGGGGAGCGTCGAAGCGGGGATCGTCGCGGAAGCTCTTGGTTCTCACGTGGCGGACCTCGCCTTCGCCGGCCCTGTGCTCGCCGCCGACCTCGCGCGCCGCGCCCACGCGCCGAACTTCGAAGACACACTCGTCGCGTACTCGCCTTCACTGTCGGCTCCCGCGGTCGTATCCGGACCGACCACGACAGAACCGCTGCACGCCATTGACGGCGGCGACGGGTTCTCGAGCGCCTGGGTCTTCGTCCCCGACGGAAACGACTTTCGGCTCGGCCGCGTTCCCCTCGACGGCCCACGCGCCTCGGGCGACGGCGCCGATCTCACCCGCGCGGTTCTGGTCGTACCTGCTGGCACACCTGTGAAGTCGACCGCGGGAGGACAGGCCCTCGGCAGCGACGACCTCGCGGCGTGGACAGCACTCGGCCTCGCGCTCACCAGCGCCGATCTCGTTGGAGTCATGCGGGGCGTTCTCGACGTCACGGTGGACTACGCGTCCCAGCGCAAACAGTACGGCGTCTCCGTCGGATCCTTCCAAGCGGTGCAGCACCTCCTCGCGGAAGCGCGATGCCTGATGGAGGGTTCGCTGAGCATCGCACTTCACGCGGCCTGGGCCGTCGACGATCTAGCTCCGGAAGACGCCCGCGCCGCGGGCCGCGTCGCCAAAGCATACTGCGCGCGCGCCGCACAAACGGTGTGCGAAACCGCGGTGCAGGTCCACGGCGGGATCGGGAACACATGGGACTGCATCGTCCATGTGTACCTGCGACGTGCATTGCTGTCCCGGCAGTGGTTCGGCGACGACGGCTCGCAGCTGCTCGAGCTCGGGCCCGACGGCCTGGAGGCGGTATAGTGGACTATCGCGATTCCCCCGCTGAAGCGGAGTTCCGGTCGCGCCTGCGCGCCTGGCTCGCGGACAACAACCCCGGGTTCCGCTCCTCGTCGACCGACGACGAGTACTGGGCTCGACAGGCGGAATGGCACACCACACTCTACAATGCCGGCTTCTTCGGCCTCTCCTGGCCAAAGCGGTACGGCGGACACGAGCTACCAACCGTGTTCGACGTCATCGTCGACGACGAGGTCGCCGCCGCGGGGGCGCCACCGCGCCCCAGCCTCGGCTACCTCGTGCAGGGCATCTCGACCCACGGCACTGAGGAGATCAAGGACCGATTCCTCCCCGCCCTGATCAGCGGCAAGGACCGCTGGTGTCAGGGCTTCAGCGAGCCGGACGCCGGCTCCGATCTGGCCGCACTCCGCACTACCGCGACGCTCGACGGCGACGACTTCGTCGTCGACGGGCGCAAGATTTGGACGAGCTACTCCGACGTTGCCGACTGGTGCTTCCTCCTCGCCCGCACGGACGCCGACGTGCCGAAGCACAAGGGCATCTCGGCATTCGCGATCTCCATGGAACAACCAGGCATCGAGCGGCGTCCACTCAAAATGATCAATGGCACCACGAAGGAGTTCGGGCAGGTGACGTTCGACGGGGCCCGCGTGCCCGTCGCCCACATGATCGGCGAGCCCGGCGAGGGGTGGCGGGTGGCGATGACGATCGTCAGCCATGAACGCGAGCCGGGCGAACTCGGATACGTGGCGCGCTACGCGAAAACGGTGAACAGACTCAAGCAGACGGTACACGACGATCCCCACGCGTTCCGCCCGGATCAACGAGAAGCCGTGGCGTGGGCCCATGTGCAGGTCGAAATGCTCCGACGACACGTCTGCCGACGGCTCTCCGAGCGCCTCGACGGCATCGACCACGGCCCGGGTGGATCGATCGACAAGCTACTGATGACGTGGGTCGAGCAGTCAGTCGGCGCGGCCGCATTGTCGGTTTCAGGACCACGAGCGGCCCTCGACACCGAAGACGAAGCGCTGAAGGTCTATCTCTACAGCCGCGCCCAAAGCGTCATGGGCGGCACGTCGCAGATCCAGAAGAACATCATCGCTACACGAATCCTCAACTTGCCAACCGCGTGACGCGAATTCGAGAAAGGAAGCCGAGATGACCTACGATCTCCCCGACGTCGTACGGATCGAAGAGGACGGCCCGCTGCGCATCGTGCGGCTCAACCGGCCGGAGCAGCTCAACGCCATCAACGACGAGCTGCACGGCGGACTGACTCGCCTCTTCCCACAGCTGAGCGCCGACGCGGGCGCGCGCGTCGCCGTGATCACCGGCGAAGGCCGCGCGTTCTCCGCGGGGGGCGACTTCGACCTGCTCGACCGCATGGCGAAGGACCGCACCTTGCGCCGCGACGTGATCGCCGAGGGCCGCGAACTCGTCATCAACATGATGCGTTGCCGGATCCCCGTCGTCGCCGCCGTGAACGGCGCCGCGGTCGGCCTCGGGTGCAGCGTGATCGCGCTCTCGGACGTGGTCTACATGGCCGAGTCCGCCTACCTGGCCGATCCGCACGTCAACGTCGGACTCGTTGCCGCCGACGGCGGTCCGATCACCTGGCCGCTGCACACGAGCCTCCTCCTGGCGAAGGAGTTCGCGTTCACCGGCGACAAGATCCGAGCAACGCGAGCCGCTGAGATCGGTCTGGCGAATCACGTATGCCCCGACGGCGAGGTGCTGGACGCAGCGATTGCCGCTGCGACGAAGATCGCGGCTCTGCCCCAGCAGGCGGTGGAGGCGACCAAGCGCGTGCTGAATCTCCACATGGAGCACGCGGTTTTGGCGACGATCGACTTCGCCATGTCGGCCGAGTCGGAATCCTTCGACACGGAAGATCTCCGCGCCAACATCGACCGGTTCCGTGGGCGGACGTGAGTCCCGAGCGAGCGCCTTCAGCCCTTCCCGATCTTCCGGTAGTCCCAGCTGACGATTTTCTCGGGCGTCACGCGAAGCCACGCGTGTCGTCCGTCGGGGTAGAAGGTCCCGCCCGAGTACTTGTCGCCGAAGAGCAGCTCCGCCTCCGCCACGTCCGGATTCGCCTCGGCCGTGCGCGGCACGTCCCCAACGACGGCCGCCGTGCCCGACAACTCGACACCGTGAAGCTCGAAGAACTCCTCTCCACCGTCGATCACGACCCCGAGGCGCGCGTCGCGGTCGATGTCGATCCAGCGCTGGCTCTTGATGATCGAGTTCAGCCAGAGCGCCTCCCCGTCCCAGACGAACCAGAGGGGCGAGACGTGCGGCGCACCGCCGGGACCGACCGTGGCCACGCGACAGGTGCGGGCCGAGCGCAGGTAGCCATCCAGCTCTTCGGGAGTCATCGCAATCTTCCGACCACGTCGCTGCTTTCTCTTCATCGAACCCGTCTTGGCGCATTGCGCGCCCGCTGTACAGCTACCGACGAACGAATCGGCGGCTGCGGCGACCGGATAGGAAACGCGAGGCACCGATGAGACCCCTCCCCGAGCGAACACCCGAGAACGAGTTCTTCTGGACGAGCGGCGCCGAAGGCGTGCTTCGTTTCCAGCATTGCGGCCCGTGTGAGCGGTTCGTCCATCCGCCGCAACCCGGCTGCCCGACCTGCGGCGGCCAACTCGAAGTGCACGACGTCTCGGGACGCGGGACCGTCGTTGGGTTCACCGTGAACCATCAGCAATGGCTTCCGGACTTGGCACCCCCCTACGTCGTGGCGCTGGTCGCGATCGACGAAGACCCACTCGTGCGACTCACGACGCTCGTCGTCGACACGGAGCCCGAGGCCGTAGAGATCGGACTCCCCGTCGAAACTCGCTTCGAGCAGCACGAGGACATCTGGCTGCCGCTCTTTACCCCAACGGGAGAGCCGGCTCGTACCGTATCCGAGTGGCCCGAACCACCGCGTGCCCCGGTCGCAACGCGAGTGACCGCCGAAAAATTCGAATCGAAGGTCGCGTTGACCGGCGTCGGCATCTCCGCGGTCGGCCGGCGCCTCGAGCGAGATCCCCTGAGCCTCGCAGCTGACGCGTCTCGCGCGGCCGTCGCCGACGCGGGACTGGATCTCACGCAGATCGACGGGCTTTCGACCTACCCCGGCGGCGCGAAGGGCAGCGGACATTCAGAGGGCGGTGTGCCAGCCATGGCCGAGGCGCTCGG